>NZ_CP011413.1 GCF_001007875.1 Sedimenticola thiotaurini
CTTGATTCGCTGCGTTGTGGCGATCCACAAATTCCCTCATGAACTGGCGTAAGACCTGTGCAGCAGGTAGGTCTTGAGCCTTACAAGCAGCAAAGAATTCGTCACGGAGGAGGGGTTCTAACCTTAGTTTATATTCTGCATTCTTCATGTGGGCTCATTGTGGTCACGATGTACCCACAGAACTATAACAGAACAAACTCATATAAACCACAACCACGCCCGCTTGGCAATCAAACTTTCAAGCGCTATCTATCAACAATGAATTTATAATAATATTCCTATTTCTTTTCATTATTTCCCCAATTTGGTTTATCCACAAAAAGGACACTAATTTCGTCTTTACTATGCTCGTCAAGGGAGAAAGAAACCGACATATCAGCACCTGCAATGTCCTGGTTGTATCTCATACCATCGATCACGCGCCGGGCGTAGCCGTTGGCAATGCCGGCCCAAGGGCTGCCGGTATTGTAAACCGAAAGCGTAGCCTGTAGCCGAGCATAAGGACTGGTGAAGTGATCGGGATATTTAGAGACCAGTTCAGCGGCCTCAAGATAAACCCGGGTCCCAAGCTCAATGTTCTTACAGGGATCGAAGGCCTCCATGATTGGCACGTTGAACCGGGCCAAATTGGCGCTATTCACCTGCATCAGACCCACATCCACGGTATACCCCTGGGATACCATCGAGACCGCGTAAACAGCCGCATCGGTGGCACTGGTGAACTCGGGCACCGGAGGCGTCGGGACGCCCTCCGGAGGATTGACATTGAGCGCCAGGGGGATCTCCTGAGACTCCGCCCTGATAATGGCCTCCACGACAGTCGGAGGCGCACCCAGGTTACATTGATCAATTAGGGCAGGGATATCCATTACTCGTTCACCGCAAATATCAGTTTGGTGCCAAAGAGCCGGGACCAGGCGATGAGGGCAGATCGCTGAATGCCGGGGATCGATGTGCCCCGTGCCCACCAGTCATTCGAGACGCCCACGAGAACATCCGGATCGCCAAGCATGACCACCAGCGGAGGCCATGCCATCAGTTGCTCATAGCAGATCAAAAAGGCCGTCCGCTGGCCGTCAATGATCGCTGTCTGAACCTCGAACCACTGAGGGATAGCACCGGCATCGGTCCAGGGCTTCCACATCGAGACCGGCACCGGCATAAGCTGACTGTAAACCGGGGTGGCCCCATCCACATCGAGACCAAGGACAGAATTCGTGTAACCGCTACCGTTCGCAAGCTCCGCGCCGAATAGTATGGTTTGCCCCTTGTTCCGGGCATGCTGGGCCAGCTCGCCCCATAAAAACAGGGAAGCATCAGACCAGCGCCCGACGATGGTTTCCGGCAAGACCACCACCTTGGCATCCGACCGGTAGACATCTTCAATGATCGATTGCTGCCGCTGGGCATCAGCAAGGTAATCTTGCTGTCCGGAAGCCATCAAAAAGGATGTGTCATGGGCAACCCAGCCAGCAGGAGCTGGCGGGGGCTCCACCTGAATCAGGGTAACGATCAGCGGCAGAGGTAGCGCCAGCAGTGGCCACCGGGTCAACGCCGCAAATAGGGCAATCACAGCGGCCAAGCCAAGCCACCCAGCGCCTGGGAACAGTACCCCGGCAGCCGTGATAGGGTTGGCCCAGCCGAACACACCGATAGGCGGAAGAGAGACCAACAGCAGCGCCAGAAGCCCACGCCAGGCGGTGAAATTGCGAGACCAGAGAGCCGCAAAGGGTAGTGCGTACAGGAGGCCCGCGCCAATCACCAGAAACCAGCCTGAAACATCGGCGGTGCCAAAGAAGATGGCTGCGCCCTGGGGCACATCACGCGCAGCGGCTACATGGTAAACAAACGCCACCGCGCCGGCGCAGAGCCGGCAGGGAGCCAATGCCCATGCAGCGGGCAGAATCAGCGCCAGCGGCAACAACTCGGCATGGCCAGCCCAGGCCAAGGCCCCAGAAACACCAGCAACAGCAATGGAGAAGACCAGACGCAGTGTAAACGGGTAGGTCAGAGGTTGATTAAGGGCTATTCCGTCCATAGCGGTTTCACTTCCTTGAGAACTTGGGTAATCGGCATCGTGCCAAAATAGCGGCCATCGAGAGACCGGGGCGAGTAATCGGACAGCAGGAGAACATGACCGGGAGGCACTGTGCCGCCTGTGGCAGGGATCAATTGACGCCCGGCGCTATCGTATTCGAGCGGCCGGGTGTTACTCACCAGCTCGCCATTGACAACAACGCCCTCCGGAGTCACTGACCAGCTATCGCCTGGTCGTGCCCATATCCGCTTCAGCAGTGGCGCGGTCCCGCTGCAGGCCATACCCCAGGGCAGGTAGCCCCGCTCCTTATAAGTCTCGAAATCGGCCACATGGTCGGCACACGCCAGTACATAAGGCAGACGATCATCACTACCACTGGTCTCTATCCAGAGGCCACGCGGGTAACTGGCCGTGTGGTTAAGATGTAGACCGGCCACCTCGCTACCAACCACGACGATAGCCAGCATCCCAACCGCTGCAACAATGGGTCTTGGGATGCTCATCAGTCAAAAAGTGCATCCAGCTTCGAGGCAGGCCGACTATCAGCGCCGACAGTATCTGCCTCTGCCACAATCCGGTCGGACTCAATAGGCGGCGAGAGTTTCGAGCGCTTGGAGAGCACCGGATCTTTGAAATAGAGCACTTGCTTGCCATAGATCGCATTGAACCCGGACGGCATGATCAGCATGTCGCCGGGTTCCAGAATCTCCCGGCCATCCGGGGATTTTTTGGGACCGGGCAACCTCATGCACTCATCGGCGGTCAGTAGTGGCCGCTCGACCTCCTGCAGGTTCTCTGTGGCACGATCCAGCACAGCGCCGAATCGCCCACCGGAGACCGAGACAGATTTCTTGATGACAGTGGTTTTGCCGGTCATACGCGATAGAAGCTCGGCCGTCTCGATCTTGTTGGGCGCATAAGCAACCCGAACGTGGCAGGCGGATACCACCGCCTCATCCTTGGTATAGGCTTTATGCAGTTGCGCCAGGTCCTGGACAATGAGAAACGCCTTGATGCCGTATCCAGCCAGAAAGGCCAAGGATTGTTCTACCACCTCCAGCCGCCCAAGCGCCGGGAACTCGTCCAGAAGCAGCAGAAGGCGGTGCTTGTAGTGGGCTACCGATCGGCCACCCTCGAACTCCATGCGATCGGTCAGCTTCTGGATGATCTGAGTGAATATAAGCCTTACCAGAGGCCGCAGTCTCGGCAGATCGGCAGGCTTGACGACAATATAGAGGGATACCGGGTCCTCGTGATTCATCAGATCGTCTATGCGGAAATCGCTCTCTTCGGTGTTCCGGGTAATGACCGGATCACGATAAAGGGTGAGATACGAAACCGCTGTTGAATGCACAGACGATAGTTCGCGCTCTTCCCGGTTCAGCATATCCCGTGCAGCCTGGGCAACGGTGGGATGAGTGCCCTCGCTGGTATGCTCAAAATGCACCATTTCCTGCAGGGAGTCATACAGTGTGCGGGCCGGATCGGACAGAAAATAGGATAGGTCGGTCAGCGTAGCCACTCGCCCCTCCGCCTGTTTCTTATAGAGGCAATGCAGTATCACTCCGACAAGTAGGGCATGCCCCGTCTTCATCCAGTGATCGTTGAGGCCTTTCCCCTCTGGATCGGCCATGATGGTGGCCAGGCCCTGGGCATCGCCCACCTCATGTGGAGAACCAAGGCGGATCTCCTGCAGCGGGTTAAATCGCGCCCCGGTGCCACTCGCATCGGAGGGATCAAAACGCAAAACACGCTGCCCGGAGGCCTTTCTCCATCCGGCAGTCAGCGCCCAGTTTTCGCCCTTCATGTCGAAAACCACTACAGAATGAAGCCATGAGAGCAAAGTGGGGATAACCAGGCCGACGCCCTTACCGGAACGGGTCGGAGCGAAGCCAAGAATATGCTCCGGTCCGTCATGCCGGAGGTATTGGATCATCTTCTTGTCCACATACCCGCCAACAAATACACCATCCGCCTTTTTACCCTTCGCGGGCAGTAATCCCGCCTCCTGTATATCCTCCCGCGACGCCCATCTGGCCGTGCCATGCAGGGAGTCATTGGCCGTGGTGCGCCGGCGCGTCAAGGCTACCGCTATGGCATAGAAAGCAAAGACTGTTACCAGCGCAGAGGCCGCAACAAGATAGGCTGTCTGATACAGATCAGGATCTGTGTTACCCCACTGGAGTGACCAGGCAATAAAAGCCCACGGTTCATAGATACGACCAAACAAGGGCTCGCCTAGAGCGGGATCATAGGCATACTGATACGCCGTATATTGTGTCGCGGCGGCGAAGGCCAGCACCGCGCCGAGTAATACGAAAACAATAAGCAAGCCCCAGGACGGGGATTTTCGCTTTAGGGCTTGAACCCCGATCGAGGGAGTAGGGACGGACATTTAACGCTCCTTGTCATGAGATTTACCCGAATGGGTTTCGGTGTTGATGCGAGAACCCAAACGCACACCACGCAGCGCTTGGGCATTTTTGGTATCAACCGGCTTCACCAGGTACTCCCCGGCCTTCTCGAACAGCGCCACCATCGGGCCGCCCTTGGTGCTTCGAAGCCCCCGATAGATCGCCTCGCCAGAATCTTCCTGTGGGCGATAGCGTCGGTGGGGAAGGACGTCGGATACTTTACCTGCGGTAGTGTTACGCGAAGCAATAAAGGCCTGTACCGGGTCAGTCCAGTTCGTGGTTTTCACATGTGAAACTTTTTCCGCTTCCAGATCCGGGTTGGTGAACGACACATCCATATTGAGACGCCCGGCGACCGCCGCCGCCTGGCGCTGGAACTCATTACTGCCCTTGAGCCGTAGATTCTTACCGAATTGGTTGCGAGCCATCCGCAACGCGGCCTCAATGGTCTTGTCATCGAACCGCTCGCCAACCCGTATCCGCTTGCCTTCATCGACGACCTGATGCTTACCGAGAAAATAGGTCACGTCGCCGTTACGACTGACCTTGTAGGTGAAAGACGGGAAAAACGAGGGCTCTGCAGCAGGATTACCCTCGACATAGGACGCACCGGGTTGGTCGCTACGGGGTTTTACGCGCCGTAGCGCAGCCAGGGCATCACTATTGCCCTGTTCGCTCTGTTCACGCAGAAAATCAGGCCAGGATTGTGACCGGTGCGCCGTTCTAACCGCCTCTCGCCGTTTAGCAAACTCACTCTTGATCGACTCCTGCTTTCCCAGTCGCTCCATGCGCAAAACAGAATACTCGGCCCGTTTCTTCGGGCCTCGCAGGTCTCTGCGCTTTTTGAGGGCGGCCCGTTTGACCTGGTGTTCCTTCCGGAGCACACCATAAGCCTTGGATAGCTCAATAGAGAGCCGCTTCAGTTCTTTCTGTCGATCAGCGGCGATCGATGCCTGCCGATCCTTATAGGTCTTCCATAGTGCGTTCGCCGGCGTCTTGGCGAATGGCTTGGGTTCATAGCGCTTAGCCTGGGCGGGAGGTTTAGCGGTGATCACAGGCTCCTGATAGTCGCCCAAGCGCTTGGTCAACTCACCCTTGGACAAGGACCGGCTAACCTTAGAAGCGCGGATAGAAAGGTGATGATCGGACTTGACCCGGATCACAAACCCGGCCCCACGAGGGGCGATCTCAAGACCGTACTCATCGAGCGCCTGGTGCAGTTGCTCCCAGTTCGGTTTCGGTCGCTCCATCAGAGCGACCAAGCGCTGGCTTGGCTCACCCTTGACCCAGGACTGAAAGGATTCCTGCCCCTGCTGCGCCTCGAAATCCTGAGCCCTGGCTGAAACACGCTCCGCCTCCGGATCACCCATATCCACGATCAGGCCATGCCGCTGCTCCAGCTCCCGACACGCGGCTTGTAGCAGGTGATAATCCCTATAGGGCGTGATGTTTCTCAGCGTCTCAGGGTGGACCTTATTGATGGCTATGTGGATATGCAGGTGATCGGTATTGTCGTGGACAGCAGCCAATCGCTGATGGTCTCCCATCCCCAGCGCATCGGCCAATGTCTGTTCGATATCGTCTAGCTGGTCCCGTGCCGGACGCTCGCCCTCATGGAATGAGGCGATCAGATGATAGGTCTTGTCAGACTTTGATCTGGTGTTGAGCGCCTGGGTTGCCTCGATCTCCTTGATCGCCAATTCCATTTCGCCATCCTCTGCTAGGCAGTTCGTAAAGTGGGAATATATTAGCTTTTCTCCATCGTGTTGTGAATCCGCAATATAGCGCGCCAATTGCTGAAAACTGGATTTCCCATCGGATCGGCGATTGGAGCGCTTCGCTATCACAGGGCCTTAACCTTCTTCTTGAGCTCACGCTGTGTGTTCTCGATATCGCGCAGCAGGGCGCGTATATCGGGAACCAGGTCCTTCTCGGCCCCCTTGGCCTGCAGCCAGTGCTTGAGCAATCCGCCCAGTCGCCCCAGGTCGGCATTGACGCGCAGCAGCTCAAGGATCGCCTGCTGATCCAGGGTGCTGGTCGGTTCGACACCGGTCACCAGGTCCCTGATCAGGGATGCGACGGAGGGATAGCTGAAGGCCTTGGCCTTGCGCTCTGCTTCCTCGAACTCTTCTGGAAAAAAACGGATCGGGTAATGCTTCGTCCGTTGTCTCTTCTCACTTCCCATAGGCGGTAGCCTCCAAGCCTCGCAGAGCAGGATTACGTTGAGCACGGTAGTGCGAATAAGGGTGCATTTGTGGCCCGCCGACTTGTTCGCGGTGTTACAAATGCCTATCCTGCCCTATATCTATGTCGTAACTATTTGCAATGATAGGCGAATATACAAGAATATGCACTTTCGTTCGATTGCATAAAATCGCGCGGAATTGCATATAATGCACCCTATGAACAGGCAACGGCTGCTCGAACGCTTACGCAAAACCCGGTCCAGCGGAAAGACCGTAGTAATCGAGCGCTGGCCGGAAATAAAGGAGGCGCTACGCGCCGGCTTCGATAAGAAAAACATCCACCAGGAGCTGCTAAAAGACGGACTGCAGCTCAGCTACGCACAGTTCGCCAGGCTTACCAAAGAGCTGTCCGACGAAGACAAGGAGGCCAACGACCAGACGCAGGAAACAGCACCGACAGCCAAGACAGAAAGGAAGGTCGCGGCTTCGCCTCGACCGGCCTCCAAAAAGAAACCGGCCAAGCCGGAAAGCAGAAACGAACCGCCAGAAGGAGCCGCCAAGAAAGGCGACCGGCGGGGGTTCAAATTCAATCCGAAACCGGATAAAGATGAACTCATTTAAGGAGAAAGCACATGGCAATAGCACACTTCACCATGCAAGGAAAAGGCGGGATTGGTAAGACCTTTGTTGCTGCGATATTAGCGCAATATATTAGCAGTACTTTAGATGAAAACGGGAAACTGGCAGTGGTCGATACTGACCCCGTGAACGCCACGCTTTCGCAATACAACGCCTTCGAGGTTGAGCACCTGGCGATCCAAGACAAGGATTCGACCCGAATCAATGAGCGGAATTTTGACCAGCTCATCGAACAAATGGCCGACGCGCCAGATACCCAATTTGTGGTTGATAACGGCGCCGCCTCTTTCGTGCCGCTCTCCAACTACTTGATCGAAAACACGGCTATCGAAATGCTCTTGGACATGGGCCGGGAGGTCTGGGTGCACCCGGTAATAACGGGCGGCCAAGGCATGCTGGACACGCTGAACGGCTTGGCTCAGCTTATCGACCAAATGCCGAAAACCGTCAAGATAGTGGTTTGGAAAAACACCTATTTCGGGGACATCGAGCAGAATGGCAAGCCGTTCGAACAAATGGCCGTCTATAAGAAGCACGCCGACCGCATTCACGCGGTCGTAGAGATCCCAAAATATTCCGCCGATACCTACGGTATCGACATCGAGCAGATGCTACAGCAAAAGCGCTCTTTCGCTCAGGCCGTGGAAAGCCCAGGATTCGGCCTGATGAGCCGCCAGCGCCTCAAGAACGCCCAGCGGGATATCTTCGAGCGCGTGAGCGAGGTATTAAGCTAGTGGAACTCGACAGAGAGCGGCTGATCCAGGAGGTCGCGGCTCGCTGGGGCTTGGTAATCAGTAAAGATGATCCCATCATTGGCGCTGTCGCGCTCAATGATGTGGTCCTGGATTTACACATGGGTCGCCTCTCGTCGGCCCTCGAAGACCAATCCACCAGGCTGGATTCACTCAACCAGCAACAAATAAACGCCAGTAAGCAGATTGCCAAAAAGATCATTGGTGAGGCCCTGGCGCTGGCCACGACCGAAATCAGACAGCAGGCGAAACAAACCCAGCAGCAAACAGATCAGGCGGTAGGTGATCAGATAAAGGCGCTCGGCGCTGCCCTGGATGACAGGGCGGCGCTCAAGCGGCAATTGATGTGGGCTTGGTCTACGGCGGGATTTCTGGGGTTACTGCTGGTAGTGGTACTTCTTATGGTGGCGTAAGTGGTTACTTACCGTAAACCCACTTCAGAGTGATATTTCTAGAAACTAGTCTACCCTTATAATTTGTGGACTCATCATCAAATGGAGTTGTTTATGAAACACAGCAATATATTCTACCTATCAGTCAGCGTTCTCCTTCTCAGTACCTTCCAATCCCCCCTTTCCGCAGACTCACAGTTCGAAAAAAACATGGAAAATGCTCAAAAAATTGACGCGGAAATGGAAGGCGATAGACAGAAAGAAAATATGCGCGACAAATCCCATGATTTCCCCCGCATAAAAACAGGGGAGGACACATCTATAGGTGCAGACCCCAGCAAGAAAGAGGTCAATATTAGGCACACCTACTAAGTAAGCGATGATTTGGGGCACATATCGTGTCCCAAGAGAATATAGATGGAGGTGGCAATGAGAGTTGCAATTGACAAGGCTGTAATAGCATTCATCCTAGTAGCCACTAGTCTGGTTGAAGCGGCTCCTTCACCATCCTGTATTTTGATAGATGCAATTAATAACTCAAATAGTATCCAGATGTATTATCAAAATATGTGCGGTGAGTGCGTAGAATTAACACCATACATCAGAAGCTCTACCGGAAAATACAGGATGGGAACCAATCTCCCAACGTTATCGAGGGGTACCAACAGGCTTAGGTTGGATGCAGGAGAAAATCAAAACGTCTTCTTTGATTGGCAGGTTGGGACTTGGACAGGAATATCAAAAAATGTGAAGGCCTGCCGGTAATATTCGGGTCGCCTGACCACTGATACCACAGCCGCGCCGCTTCGCGTCGCCCCTCGCTTTGCCTTCGTTGGCCCTTTTAGGGGCCACTCCGGCAGTCTCAGGCACTGGGCTGTGGAATCCGTGGACAGCCGTGTGCTACCGGCCCAGGTCGTGCCCCTTCTCATTACTGTCCGACTTCTGGTTAGGCTCGATCTTCTTTACCCTTTTGTCCGCCGCCTCTTGTTCCCGATCCGGTTGCTGGGAAATGGTTAGATCCATTCCTATCAGCTCATTGCCGGGATCTTGGAAATCATCGGCCCGGTGTGCGATCAGGGTATTGTCTGCCACCTGCTGATAGATGAATCGCTCATCAGCATCTACGATTTCACCACTGTACTGATAATCCGGCTTGGCAGGCCAGATCGTCGCCCCTTTCTCCTCGGCCACCTGGTTAAGATATTTCTCAGTTAGCTCGGCATATGGGCCATCGGCACGTTTCTGCATACGATCCATAATCGCATCCCGATCCATATCCGTAGAGGCCCAATCGTGGTCGGAAAATTCAGAAAGGCCCGCCTCCAGGGCCTCCATCATCCGATCCACCTCCATCAAGGCAATCCGGATATCCTCTAGGTTTCCGGATCGGATTGCATTCTCCACGACCAGCGAAGATTGAACGTCAGTGGACTCCATGAGTTCACTTATTTTCTCTTCCAGCGACTCCTGCTCTGGGGTATCAGGGGCAAGGTTTAATTCCATAGGGTCAACTCCTTGTGTAGATCCACGGGTAAAGAAAGCCGCCTGCTGCGGCTCTGGGAACGCTATTTCATAGCGTGTGCTGCGGCCCTGGCCATGAGAGACCAAAGCCCCAATATCGCGCAGCTCGCCCAAGTCCCGAGTCGCGGTAGACTGGGAGCACTTGGTAATAGTCATGTAGTTTTTTCCGGACAGGCCACCGGCGAAGCCCTTTCGACCCTCCGCGAAAACGCGCGCTATGGCCTTGGCCTGGCGGTCGTTGAGATGATCGGCGAAGGCCTCATAAAAACGAGCCTTGTTCAGCACAAAATCAACCTCTTCCCGGGCAACATCCTGGGCTTTGTTCACGGTGGCAGTGAAGAAATCGATAAAAGGATTGATATTCAAGCTAGCGCCCTTACTGGATTGGGCCAGTGCTGCATAGTAGTTCTTGCGGTCCTCGTTGATCGCCGTTGCCAGGCACGCAATCGTCGGTCGCCCCAGTGATTGAGAAAGCGCGTGGTCGGAAATGGCGCGCCCTACCCGCCCATTGCCATCATCAAACGGGTGTATGGACTCAAACCACAGGTGGGCGACTGCTGCTCGAATCGGGCCGGATATCTCCGGCGCTGTCGATTTTTCTGGATTGGTACTGTTGTACCAATCCAGAAAACGATCCATTTCCCCCTGCACGTCTTTAGCCGCTGGCGCTTCAAAGTGAACCTTGTAATGACCTATCGGACCGCTGACGATTTGCATGGCATCACCCCGATACATACCCCGCAACGCCAGGCTGGTTCTGTCCTCTGGACAGGCCATTGTCTGCCAGCCACCAAGTAATTCATGGGTGAGCGGCTGATCCCATTTTTTTCGAACATCTACCATCAGCGCCGCCGCACCTGCTGCCTTTTCATCGGAATTCGGCGACGCCACCTCTTTGCCGATCAGGTGCAGCAATGAGGAACGCACAGAATCACGGTCCAGGGTTTCACCCTCGATAGCGCTGGTGGTGATCGCCTCCGAAAGCATGAGGTCAATGACGGTATCAGACTGATAACGTTCGGCCATCCCCTCGATCCTGCCGGAGAGCCGTTCCGCCGAACGATAGAAGGCTTCGACTCGCTCCTTGAACAGAGACGGGTCGTACTCAAAATTGGGCCAATCAGGGTGTTGCCAGTTCCACATGGGCAAATTATAACCGCTAATTTGCCCAGTAAACAGAGATTTTTGATTAGATTAAGCTGAGAAATCGCCTCAGATTTTCACATGTGAAACTTTTCAAAATCCGGATCGTGCTTTTTTAACCACTCTGCCGCTGCCAGCGCCGCCCATAATGGCGGCTTGCCGGATGCTGCCCAGTTGGTGAGGGTCTGCCCGGGAATATCGGTTCGCGGGCGGATCAAGCGGCTCTTGACCGCAAGCCGTGTCAGCTCCGAAGCCGCCTGAGAAGGCGTCCCCTGAAAACCGGCTCGATATGCCCTTAATACCAGGCGGCGTTGATCCATTGGTACGCTCATAATGTTCTAGTCAGGGATGAATCTGATCTTTCAGTTTGGCGAGTACGGCATGAAGCTCCTGGATCTCCTCTTCACCCATGCTCGTTAAGCCATAATCATAGGCCGCTAAAATAGCCGCCTCCTCTTCTGCGGTGAGCTCAACCCTCCGCTCGCCGCCTTCGACCATATTTAGATACCTCTCCATAATCATAACGTGTGCCTCTAAAAAGGCGGTGCCTTCTGGCACCGCCTCTTTATTCATGAAATATGGTTCATCACTCGCTTGAGCTCGGCACGGTCAGCAAAATCAATTCGCAGATAACCGCCCTCCCCCTCTTCGTGCAGCGCTACGTTAACGCCCAAAAGACTAGAGAGATTCCTGGTCAATAGATCGATGGCTTGTAGCTCGGAGCCATCTTCACACGGCCCGCCCTCTTCCTCTGTAGATTCGGGTTCACTGCCCACCACCCGATCCAGCCGCTTAGGCTGATTCTCCCTCTTGGGGGCTGCCGGTAAGGGCTCCTGATCCTCGGATTGCCCTCCGCTTGGCTCAGTTACAGACTCTTGCACGGATTGCGCCTGAGCAGTTTCCTTCGGGGGGTCTTTCGGTTCTTCAACCCTGCCCTTTGCAATATCAACCGCCTGACGAACCATCGACCGGTTGATATCCGTCCGGCGTTGCAGTCGCTCAAAAGCTTCCGCGTCCAGCTTATGCAGATCCACCAGCATCGAGAGCGTTTCCGGATCTCGGGTCGCCCCGCTTTCCACAAATGGCGCTACCAATTCCAGACCTTTGGCGATCTTGCGACGTACCGACACCCACGCTGCTTTTTTCCCCAGCGCCTTGGCAACCTCACTGGCCTTACCCAGCTCCTTGACCAGGCGAGCCACTGCCTCGGCTTCTTCCAGGATCGGTACATTCTCACGATCCAGGTTTTCGCAGAGCTGTACCGCCAGCAAAGAACCCTCAAACTCCCGAATAACAACCGGGATGGTATCGAGGTTGGCTAGCTGTGCAGCTCTCCATCGCCGTTCGCCAGTGACCACAAAATAACCGTTTCCTTCGGGATCGGGTCGCACCACGATAGGCTGAATCACGCCTTGAGCAGCAATCGAAGCGGCGAGACTTTCGAGGCCTTCTGGATCGATGGTTTTACGTGGCTGCAGGGGATCACGCTCTATCAGTTCAACAGCTACTTCGGATGGAGCACCGGTCCCAGCCTGGTCCGCCTCATCCATCAAGCTGGCAAGTGAAGAGATTCCTTTTTTCATTTTGTAGCCCTCTCAATAACGGCGGTGACAACGTGACGCATTTCTTTGGCTGCCATAGCAGCACTCTGGCCTCGGGTGTATTTCCATACAGGATGGCCGTTATCGATAGCATCGGAAACGGCCACTCGTGACGGTAATATGTACGGAAGCACCTTATCCCCCAGCACCTGGCGCAGCTCGGACAGCCTGGCGGTTTGTGTCTTGCTTCGCTGGTTAACCAGGTTGGGCAGGACGCCCAGATTTTTCAGGCGTGGGTTGAATTTCTTTTTGATGGTAATAATGGTTCGCTGCAATTCGGTTAATCCATCTATGGAGTAACCATTAAGCGCCATTGGCGATACCACGGAATCCCCAGCAATCAGGGCAGCCAGCAGACGACGCCCCAAATTCGGCGGGGTGTCGATAATGCACAAATCGTAATCCTTTTCCCATCTACGCAGATGCGCGGCAGGGTGTTCGATCGTGTCCAGCGGGAGTCCTTCAACATCATTTATCGCCATGTCTGCCGGAACAATAGCGAGTCGGTCGCTAATAGCCAGTGGCGCACCACAAGATTTCTTTTTAAACAGATGGGAAGCGTGTGCACCGGTTGGCGCAATCTCTTCGATAAAGGTATGAGTAGAATTCGCCTGGCCGTCGAAATCGACCAGCAGGACGCGAAGCCCCTGTTCTACAGCACCCCAAACCAAATGGACAGCAACGGTGGATTTACCGACCCCGCCTTTTTGGTTCGCAATAACCAACGTTTTCATGGAACACCTCTTGAAGGCATGGCCTTATGGCCGTGAAATTATGGCTGTAAGCCGAGGAAGTGCTAATATATTAGCACTTTCGGCAATTTTTTCAACTGTTTTTTTCACATGTGAAACTTTTTTGGGCCTTCCGTGGCCCCATTGTACCTAAAAAAGTCCGGGTTGAATGGGTGGTGACACCCGATATTTAACCCCGGCATTCTCATAGATTGCCGCCAGAATGGCACCGGCATCTTCACCCATCGGCTGCACTATTCGGGTATCAAGAAAGGTACTCCTAAACCCAGTTTCGGTCAGATCCTCCCAACCTTCGGAAGCCGCATAGAAGGCAATATGCGAAACGTCAGTAATACCGAAATAGTCATAGGACACGATCAAATAGCAAACCCGTGTCACCTCGTCATGAGTCAGTAAGACCGTGGAATAATCGCGCCTTTCGGCGCGACCCTCCACGGTTCCACGATCATAGATTGTATAATCAGGCTTCATCGATCAGCCTGCTTTTTTCTGCTGCGCGTCTGCATAGGCACTCATCACCCAGTCATGCGCCTTCTGCGCCTGAGCCGCCGCCTTGAAAATGGCCCGCTTGTCATTACGCAGCACTTCCAGCCAGCTAGACAGATAATCAGCATGGTCTTGAACCATACCCGGCAGCGAGAGCCCCGCCATCAGAAACGCCGCGCCAATCTCGGCCACCAGCTCCTCAAAGGCGTAATCTGCACCCCGGATCTCCGATTCGTATTTAGGACGGTCGCAACGGTGCTTTGCCTTGGTCGCGTGGGTCAGTTCGTGCAGCGCCGTAGCATAGAAATCTTCGGGATTGCCGAAACGGTCTCGGTCCGGCATATGAACCCGATCGGTAGAGGGCCGATAGAAGGCGCGGGTCCCACCCTCGACGATATCCACGCCGGAGGACTCTAGGATCTGCTCGGCCATCTGGTGAGGCTCGAACCCGCCACCAGCGGCCAGCTTGGCCGGGCTGTCTATCCCGTCGATCTGATCCAGATTGAAAACCGTGAAGGTGCGCAGCATGGGCACAGCCGCCTTGACCTCGTTCCCATCCTTGTCTAATTCGCCAGTGTCCTTCTCCAGGGTCTTATAGAAAATGATGGTTGTTCCCTTTTCGCCCTTGCGCACCTGGCCACCTTTCTCCTTGGCCTGTTTGTAGGTCATCCAGTGCGAAGAACTGAACCCTTGATCCTCCTGGGAGATCCACAGCAGCAGAATATTCAGCCCGTTGTAGTGGTTCCCAGTGTTGTGGTTGACCGGCAAGGTCAGCTCGCCCGAACCATCCCAGCGGGACCGGACAGGGTTTGCGCCTGCTTCCATACGGGCAATCAGTTTGTCGGTTACTTCCTGATAAAAATCGCGTTTCGCTTTCATAGTCACCTCTTCAAGGCATGGCCAAGGTTGGCCGGGGTTAAGGGTTTTGCTGTTTTAAGCATTGAGCGCTTGCGCTCCTGACCCACTGGCGAAGTGCGGGGGTAGAGAGTGCAAGGGGAGGGGGATCACCCGGCCTGCACAAATGGAGCGAAGCGGAATGCGGAAGGTTGGGGAGACCCCTTGCGCGAGCGAGGGGCGGAGCCCCTTATCAGAAGCCCGATCAGTTGGGAGCCCTGGCGAGCATCTGTGAGGGCGTTAGAAAAGAAGGGAAACCGATAGTCCCGATCAGGGTCTATCGGGCAATACCGAACACAATGCCATCAACCTGGACAGCAAGCAGAGCCCCTTATTCGCCTCTAAAAGGCCCGCTAGGGCGGCCATAGGAAAGGTATGAGAAAGCCTTGCAAACTAGCTGTTATGTGGTCTGCGGGCTGCTCAGGGGCTGAGGCGCGAGAAAATGACCCAGGCCTTGGCAGGATCGCCCCCGCGCCTGGTAGACCATTACTAGCCTTTCGTCGGCTGCCGGGCTAGCCCGGCGTAAGCCGCTTATATGATTTTGAGTTTTGAATAATTTGGCTGACCAGAGGGAAGCCAGTTGGATAGCATGCGAGCCGAGGCGAGCATTCATTATTGGTGTATCGATAAGGGGTATCGGCTTGCCGACTCCTTGTAGCTGGCCAAGGATGGCCAGCGTAGGCCGCGAAGCGGGGCGACTACAGGATGTAGGAGGGTAGGCGCTGCCGTAGGCAGCATTGCGATAGCGATGTGAAGTGCAAAGTCCTGTCCACAGGGCAGGATGAGCGTTTAGCGAACACGGAACGTAGCGCCGGCGGAGCCGGATCGCTCAAGTTATCCACAGTGCACGGATTGTATCTTGTTTATGCTTGTTTATTATACTTGTTTATAAGGCCTGAAAATCACAAATAAAACAAAAAGATATGTGGTATTCGGGTAACAGATTTACGGTTAAAAACTACAGATTTGCGGTTAAGAACTACAGATTCACGGCTTAGCGCTACAAATTTACGGCGCTATCCACAGGCTCCCAAAAACTGCTACAGATTTGCGGCGAGCGCGATAATGCTACAGATTTGCGGCTCGCTCAGGAAGAAAAGGCGAATTAGTAGTGCTACAAATTCACGGCAAAGGTATTCGTGCTACAGATTTACGGCAGAAATAAAGGACTGGTGCTACAAAATCACGGCGAGAGTAACAACGCTAGCAGAATGTAGCAAAATAGAATATGCTACAAAAATAACTGCATGTAGCAAGAGGCCGCAATGGAAGCAAAAGAAAAAAATAAAGCACCGGAAGAAACCAAGGCGCTACTGGTAACAAAGGCCAACTCGCTCATTGAGGCGGCCTACACCCTCTCATTGAACGAGCAAAGAATAATCCTGGCCTGCGCTGCCCAACTCGACGGGCGCAAACCTCCCCCTAGAAACACCTTCCTTCTCACAGTGGATGAATTCCAAGGGCTGTTCGGAACCGACCCGAAGAGCACCTACAAAGAAATGGAAGAGGCCACCAATCGACTATACGAACGGGATATTCGAAAGATCGACGGGCAGACCAGAAAACGCATGCGCTGGGTTTACATGGCCGAGTATCAGAAAGGGGAGGGGAGGGTAAAACTCGGATTCTCCCCCGAGATAACTCCATACCTCACCATGCTGAACAAACGCCATACCACCTACCAGCTAAATGAAGTAAGAGGGCTAGGCTCTGCCTATTCGATCAGGCTATACGAAATGCTGGCTCGGTTCCGGGACACGGGATGGTTTGCCATTTCAGTGGACGACTTCAAAGAGCGGCTGCAATTGGTCGGCAAATACCCAAGGTTCTCGAACCTGAAAGCACGGGTTATCGATCCGGCAGTTAAAGAGATAAGGGCAAAAACATCACTGGATGTGAGTTGGCAGCCAATAAAAAAAGGGCGGACCGTGGAAACAATACGCTTCTCCTTTGAGGAAAAGGCGCAAATGGAACTCCTATAGGGCACATAGAATGAGAGAGGCAAGGTGGACTCCTTAAAGAACCTGGCGCGAATGATCGCGGAAAATCCAAACAACCAAAAGATATACGACAAGATGGATTACACTTTGGACAAGGAAATGTTTGTGAAGCGTTACGGGAAACAGATAGCGAAACTGCTATCCGGACTGATTTCCGAAAAAGTGGGGCAGGAGGCCGCTCGCATGGTCTGGGAGCAAAAAAAGAGGGGCTAAGCACCCCTAAAGTTTCACATGTGAAAAACTCACCCCGGCAGTAACGTCCGCCAGAGACGCCGCAGAAAGGCGCCCAGGGTGATCCAGACTGCACCAAGGATGATGCCCAGCACAAAGGCTACCGCATACGCGAGAGCGAAAGCAGCGGCTAAGGAAAGCAAGAAGTACATAATGATCCCCCCTATGGCCGGGCCTCAGCCCGGCCTGATTGTTTGGTTAGTCCTCTGCCGGCTCGGCAGGGACCCGCTCCTTGGGCGGCAGCAAGACGATTTCACCGTTTATCGGCGTGGCAAAGAGGCGAACCTGAAATCCGCCCTTGCTGTTGGGCCAGGCTGCGCCGACCCGGTTGAAGTAACTTTTTTCGTCACTACCGGACACGGTATAGGCGATTAGGCTTGGCTTGTTGGTGCTTGCTTCTGACATGTTACGCTCTCCTGCGTTGTGTGAATTGACGTCCTGTAAAGCCGGGTAAATAAACGATGACAAAGGGCCAGGCAAGTGGATGGTGCGACCCGCAGCGAAGCGAGGACAGGGTAACGCAGCCTGGGCACAGCATTCCCTTTTTATCGAAAGCGACCGGCTAAAGTCCTATTATATTCCCACTACTGGAAAAAGAAACTGGAAGCGAAAGCCCGAGCAAGGCAAAATAAGCACATACACGGAAGTAACAATCTAAAAGGGAACTGATGAGTGACATGCCAACAGGGCTGAACGATAGTCCGCAAAACATCGTCCAGCGCCTAACAAGAGTGGCCCGTGAAAGGATGAACAACCAAAACAATAGCGGGATCAGCAAAAGTGCACGGGCGATCTTAGCAAAGAACCTACTCCGACTCAGAAAAGCCCACGGATACGGCCAGCAAGAGCTTGCAGACCTGTCAGGACTATCCAAATCATTCATCGGTGGGCTGGAAAACGCACGGATGAATGTCAGCCTGGATAACCTGGAAAGCCTCAGCCGAGTTCTTGGGGTAGAGGTGTTTGTGCTGCTTATACCCCCCGACGACCCAGACCCCGACAAGTAAGCCAATCCACGCCGAACAGAATTCCTTACCAATATGCTAGGGCAATATGCCCTACGCCTCGAAGATAGATAAAAACAGGGCTTTACAACTGCCAAAAGAGCTAATATATTACCACCAGAATTAAAGGTGGAAATTAGCTATGGAACGGCTCGCTAGACTGACCCGCAAGTTACAAACCGAACTCGGAAGCGATATTGTCTCCGCTCTTAAAGACGGCTCCGTCACTGACATATACCTGAACGACGATGGCGCGGTGTGGGTACACCGCGCCGGAGAACCGAAGAAGGTTCTCACGAAGATGAGCGCCACACAGGCGGACAACCTGATTCGCACCGTGGCCTCTATGTCCGGGGGCATGATCACCGACAAGAAACCCGTGGTAGAAGCAAGGCTCCCCAACGGCGAGCGCTTTATCGGGGACATGGCCCCAATCTCACGACACCCGACATTCTGTATCCGGAAGCCCGCACGAGTCGTCTACACCCTCGAAAGCTATGTCGAAAACGGCATGATGACCGAGGCACAACACCAGGCCATCAAACAGGCCGTCACAAACCGTAAAAATATACTGGTCGTCGGCGGCACGGGCTCAGGAAAAACCACGCTTACCAACGCCATTCTGGGCGCGATAGCCGAGATCACCCCGGAAGACCGAATCCTGATTTTCGAGGACACCCAGGAGCTGCAGTGCAGCGCTCCGGATCGCTCATTCAAGCTGACCAGCGATGAAGTGGATATGCGAGCACTGCTACGCGCCAGTATGCGCCAGATGCCGGACCGGATCGTAGTGGGCGAGGTGCGCGGCGCAGAGGCGGAGGTGGTGCTCAAGGCATGGAATACCGGTCACGAGGGTGGCGTGGTCACACTGCATGCAAATTCAGCAAGGGAGGGCGTGGAGAAGTTCCAGGAATACGTGGAAGAAGGATTGCCGGGTACTGACAAACGAAGGGCCATCGCTTCAGCGGTGGACCTGGTTTGTTACATGCCCAAGCGCAAGAAAGGAGTGCCACCCAGGCTTGAAGAGGCGGTATGGCTCGAAGGGCTAAAGGACGGCGAATATTTTTTTACAACGCACAGGAAAGAAGGATGAATCTGAAAAATACAAAGATACTGATGGTCGCTACGGCGGTACTGCTGTTCTTTATCGCAGGTGAAGCCCTTGCCGGTACGGCCACAGGTCTGCCGTGGGAAACCCCGCTGCAAACCCTGACCAACTCCATCACCGGACCTGTTGCGCTGGCTATCTCGCTGATCGCCATCGTTGTCGGTGGCGGCATGCTGATCTGGGGCGGTGAAATCAACGATTTCGCCCGCAAGATGATTCTGATCGTGTTGGTGATCGCGCTCATCGTCATGGCCACCAATGTTCTGACCACACTGTTCGGTGCAACTGGCGCGGTGGTGTAGCCCATGTCTCAGGAACTGCAGACCGTGCCGATCCGCAGTTCTTTGACTCGGCCCCGGTTAATAGCCGGGGCCGAGAGAGAGCTGTTTTTGTTCCTGCTGTTGATCTGCACATCACTGGTGTTCGTGTTGATGAGCCTGCCAGCCGCAATAGCTGGCGTGATCATCTGGAGCGGCGGCTATTGGGCACTACGTGAAATGGCGAAGGGCGACCCGATGATGAGCAAGATCTTTTTCCGCCATATCCGCTATCGGCCATTTTACCGGGCCAGATCATCCAGGACGGTGATCGATCAGAAAAAAGGAAAGAAAAAGCAATGCTACAGCTAAAGGCATTCCGCACCAAACACAAGGGCTTGCCCGACCTGCTGAACTATGCCGCCGAAATTGAGGATGGCGTCATCCTTGGCAAGGACGGGGCACTCATGGCCGGTTGGATCTATCGCGGTGACGATCAATCCTCCGCCATGCCCATGCAACGCAATGCGGTCGCCGCTCATGTCAACTCTGCACTATCGATGCTCGGCAGCGGCTGGATGATACACAATGACTGCATCCGGACACCCGTAGCCGCCTATGCCAAGCGCGAACTGTCACACTTTCCTGACCCGATAAGCAAACTGATCGATGAAGAGCGCCGAGCGCTGTTTGAAGAGCAAGGCAGCTACTACGAGTCTCTGCACGTACTGATTGTCACCTATCTGCCGCCAACCACCGGCAGATCTGCCGTCAAGGCGATGATGTACGAGGAAGACGGCAAGCGGAAAAAGGCGACAGCAACCATCGAGCTGGACCGCTTTAAGCGGACCATTTCAGAGCTTGAAACCCGACTCGGTGCCCTGGTCAGCCTGGAACAGCTGAATGGCCATCCGGTAGAAACCGAAGACGGCAGGACCGAGATTCAGGATGAACTCCTCGGCTACATCCACTGGGCGCTAACGGGCATCAGACAGCCGATCAAGCTGCCCCCGGTACCGATGTACCTGGATGCCGTTATCGGCGGTCAGGATTTTGTCGGCGGTGTGGCCCCACGAGTCGGGAATCAGCATATCCGGGTGGTAGCGATTGAAGGATTCCCCCAGGAGTCCTATCCGGGCATTCTGGACGCCCTGGATCAGATTCCGATCCCATACCGCTGGTCTACGCGGTTTATCTTCCTGGACGCCTACGAGGCCTCCGCAGAACTGGAAAAATACCGCAAAGCCTGGGAGCAAAAAGAGCGCTCTCTGCGCGACCAAATATTTAACACACAAAGCGGGCGGGTTGATCTGGATGCCCATTCGATGAAGAAAGACACCATCGATGCCCAGGCAGAGGCCAATAGCGGAATCGTGCGATTCGGCTATTACACTTCGGTAGTCGTTCTCATGGATGAGAACGAGGAAAGGGTGGAGGATACCGCCAAGACTGTAGCCCAGGCAATTCGGAATCTCGGGTTTGCATCCCGCATCGAGACGATCAACGCCGTCGAGGCCTGGCTTGGAAGTCTGCCCGGTCATGGGGTACAGAATATCCGGCGACCGCTGCTGCACACCTTGAACCTGGCGCACATGCTGCCCCTCTCGTCGGTCTGGGCAGGCGAGGCTAACAACCCCTGTCCGTTCTACCCGGCTGGATCACCGCCGTTACTCTACGGAGCCACGGACGGCTCCACCCCCTGGCGATTCAATATCCACGTGCATGACGTGGGCCATACACTGATATTGGGACCAACCGGGTCGGGTAAATCAACCAAGATGGTCCTGATGATGGCGCAGTTTCTGCGCTATCCGAAGGCCTCGGTCTTTGCGTTCGACAAGGGCTATTCAGCCTACGTCATGTGCAAGGCGACCGGAGGGGATCATTACGACCTGGCAGGCGACGACACCAGTATTGCGTTCGCCCCGTTTTCGCATGTGAAATCGGATCGTGACATGGCTTGGGCAAGAGAGTGGGTCGAAAAGATCGCCGAGCTGCAAGGTGTGAAACTGCAGCCGGAACACCGCAAGGAAATCCATCGGGCGCTGACCTTACTAAAAGAGTCAGATCACAAAACACTCACCGCCTTTCACGCGACGTTGCAACACCAGAAGCTCAAGGATGTTATTGAGCCCTACACTATCGACGGGCCTTATGGCCAGTTGTTCGATGCGGAAACCGACAGCCTGAAAGAGGGCCGATTCCAGGTCTTTGAAATGGAACAGTTGATGGGCATGGGGCAACAGGCCGTCCTGCCGGCGCTGGATTATCTGTTTTATCGCATTGAGAAACAGCTACAGGGCCAACCAACGTTGATCGTCCTCGATGAGGCCTGGGTGATGTTCGAGCACCCGGTATTCCGGGAGAAGATCCGCGAATGGCTCAAAGTGCTGCGTAAAGCCAATGCAGCGGTGGTGATGGGCACCCAATCCCTTTCCGATGTGGCCGGTAGCGGCATCCTCGATGTGATCAACGAAAGCTGTCTAACAAAAATTTTTCTCGCCAACCCGCTGGCTCACGAAGACGAAGCAACCGCGCTTTACCGCAACCTGGGCCTGAACGGAACCCAGATCGATATCGTCAGTTCGATGGTGCGCCGGCGCGACTACTACTACACATCACCACTCGGACGGAGACGCTACCGGCTCGACCTCGGACCTGTGGCGCTCTCCTTTGTCGCCGTGTCCGGAAAGGAAGAGGTCGCCGCTGCACGGCATGTCATGGAGAAGCACGGGCAGGGCTGGCAAATGCGCTGGCTGGAACAGAAAGGAGCAAGGCAGTGAAACGCATTATCGCCGCAGTATTGATGCTGGTATCGGGGTCAGCAAGCGCCGGAGGCGGGGGCCTCGCTGGTGGAGCCACCGAGATAACCCAATTAGCCAACAATGTGGAGCTGGGGGCAATCTTCGGGGAAGAGGCGCAGCAGGTGGCCCAGCAAGCGCAGCAGCTCGCCCATGAAATCCAGATGATTCAGAACCAGCTGAACATGTATCAGAACCTGCTGGACAACACCTCCAATCTGGGCAGCTTCATTTGGGGTAACGTATTCAGCGACCTGCAGGCTCTTGCCTCGGCAGTACAGCAGGGCAACGCCATTGCCTACAGCGCATCCAACATGAACGCGCTGTGGCAACAGCGCTACCAGGGCTATTCAAACTACCTGGCGAAAACCTATGGTCCGGGCAACTTCCAAAGTGATTATAGGCACTGGTATTCCACCCAGCGCGACGGCCTTCACGGGGCGCTTCGCTCGGCCAACCTCCAATCCCAACAATTCGCCACCGAAGAGGCGACATTGAACACGCTGGAAAATATGTCTCAGACCGCATCAGGCCGGATGCAGGCTATCCAGGTCGGCAACCAGATCGCTATGCAGCAGGTCCGCCAGTCCCAGAAGCTGCGCGAGCTGGTCATGGCCCAGATCCAGGCACAAACCAACTACCTCGCCTCAGAGGCGGAGAAAGATGCCGCCAACCAGGCGAGGAATGAGAAATTTTTCTCAGGAGCATCGGGCGTCACCGTTGGTAATGAAGCCCAATACAACCCAGGTAATTTGTCAGGAACGAACCCATGAAAAACATAGCCCTCCCCATAATCATGCTGTGTACAACCGTGGCAATGACCGGCTGTGGCGAGAATGATACCCAGGTCAACCAAATCACCATTGAGGCCAAACCAGAACCGGCGCAAGAGAAAGAAAAACAACCCAGACGGCGCTCTGGTGTTGTTGTGGGCAATGAAACTCAATATGACCCCGGTAACTTATCGGGCCGTAGATAATGATCGAGGCAGGTATTTTAGAAAAGTGCAAGGCGATCTACGAAAGTTTCACATATGAAAAAGGAAACACGGATGAAAAAAGGATTACTGTTACCGCTGATCGCCCTGGCCCTACTGGCCTATGGTGACGCTGCCTTTGCGGCAATTAACGAAGATAACCTGCTTGATAGCATCGTCAATCAGTACCGAACCTCCGCTAGTAACTGGTCTGCTGTGATCACCAATGCCGCCCTTTGGCTGTTCTGGTCACTGGCGTTGATTGAAATCGTCTGGACCGGCATCACCCTGGCGATCAGGCAGGCCGATTTCGTAGAAGTCATATCGGAAATCGTCATGCGCGTGATATTCATCGGTTTCTTTTTAACCTTGCTGACCTTCGGTCCAGCATGGGCCGCTGATATTGTCGATTCTCTCGGACAGCTTGCCAGTCAAGCCAGTGTTGCCGGTGGGGGACTCGGAACCGTGTCACCTGGCGCAGTGTTCGATGCGGGCCTGGACTTGGCCGATCAAATGACGTCCTCAATCTCATTCTGGGACGACGCGGTAGATTCCCTCGGCCTCCTGATCGCAGCGCTAATCGTCATTATTGTCTTCGCGCTGATCACCGCCTTTCTATTGATGACAATGGTCGAGGTCTGGATTGTCCTCTTTGCCGGCATCATCCTGTTGGGTTTTGGCGGCTCCCGCTTCACCAAAGACTTTGCGCTGAAATACCTGATCTACGCCCTTTCGGTGGGCATAAAGCTGTTCGTGATGTTCCTGATCATCGGCATTGGCCAGAGCTTCATAAATCAATGGGTCACCAACTGGGAGAACGAGGATAGTCAGGTCCTTCTGGCTATCGGTGCAGCCATTGTCCTGCTCGCCCTGGTTCGCGAGATCCCCAACATCATGCAAGGCCTCATGTCCGGTATGAGCTTCGCCACGGGTGATTCCCTAGTTCGTAGCGGTGCCCAGGTGTTAAGGGGTGGCGCTGTCGCTGGTGCCGCCGTCGCAGGCGCTGGCATGGGCTTGGCCGGTGGTGCATCTGCCATTAGGGCCGCAACTAATCTCGCACATGCCCAGGGCGCATCTGGATTTGGCCAGACCGCCGTCGCGGCAGCCCGCAACCTCGGCAGCAGCTTTAAGAGCGAAGCCGGGGAACACGCCAGGCGCGGACAGTTTGCTGGCCCCAAAAAGGGCATGGGCTTCCGCATGGCCGAGGCCATGAAGGTAGCCGAGAAGGAATTGAACAGTAACAGCATCGAAAAAGGATAAGTACATGTCAGAAACAGCAAACCCCTACCTGGAAGCCCGGCGCGAATGGAACGAGCGCTATGGCTCCTACATCGCTCAAGCGGCCACCTGGCGCATGGTCGCCGTTGTGGCCCTCTTGCTTGCCATCGTCAGCGTCGGCGGGTTGATCTATGTCGCCGGAAAGTCTCAATTCATCCCCTACCTGGTCGAGGTAGACGGGCAGGGTAGGGCCGCAGCAGTGGGTCCGCTCACCGAGGCCAACGAACAGAATCCGATGGTAACAAAGGCCATGCTCGCGGGTTTCATCAGAAATTGGCGCGAGGTTACGGCGGATATCGAGATCCAGAAGCGCCGGATCTTCGCCGCCTACGCCCACATATCACAGGCAGACCCATCTTTCACAACGGCCAACGAGTATTTCAAGGCTAACGACCCCTTTGAAAGAGCCAAGACCGAAACCGTGGTGGTAGAGGTCGAAAGCCCGCTATCTCTGGGTAAAGGGGTCTGGCAACTGGAATGGGTGGAACGTCGCCGCGACAGGAAGGGAAAGACACTGGGTAAACCGACACGCTATCAGGCAGTGTTGCACACGGCACATGCCAAGGCGAGCCGGGACATCAAGCGGATACAGGTCAACCCGGTAGGGCTCTACATCACTGAATTTAACTGGACGGAAATGCTGGCTACAGCAGGGGACGCACAATGATACGCACTATCTTAATTGCCATCGGCCTGGTGATGGCCACACAGACCGCCAGCGCCGCCAAAATATCTCCCCGTGACCGCACGGGCGTCGAACTGTCAAAAGCATGGATGACCGAGGATATAAAGCCGCGCAGATCCGCCGATGGCAGTGTGGTATTCCAATATGGTGCCACTTTGCCGACCGTGGTCTGTGCCCCCCTCCGGGTGTGTGATATCGCCTTGCAGCCCGGGGAAAAAGTGATCAGCAGCCCTAAACTGGGCGATACCGTCCGCTGGAAACTCGCCCCCGCCAAGAGCGGCCCGGAAGGAGCGGAAATCATACATGCCGTAGTCAAGCCGACCGAACCGGGGTTGGATACCACGTTAATGATCCCAACGGATCGGCGCATGTACCACCTTCGCCTGGTCTCCACGAAAACCGACTGGATGCCCTTCATATCCTTCGAGTATCCGGAGGATCACGAAAAGGCATGGGCAGAAATCCAGGTCGCCCAGGCCGAACAGCAGCGCCGCGAATCGATGCGCAAGCTGGAAGTGGGTGCATCCCGTATGCCGGTCGAGGATCTGAACTTTGAATACGAGATAGACGGGGAAAGCCACTGGCGGCCTGTTCGCGTGTTCGATGATGGCAGCCACACCTATATTGACCTGCCACACAAAGCAAAGCATCGAGACGCACCGATTCTGTTGGTTAATGACGCTGAACAAGACCGCCTGGTCAACTACCGGATGCACGGCAGCCGGTTCATCGTCGATACCCTGTTTGATCAAGCCAAGCTGATTTCCGGTGTTGGCGACAATCAACAAAAAGTGGTCATCCGGAGGGCAGGGCAATGAGTAGAGTGATTATAGGGATCTTGATTGCCGCCCTACTGGGTGGCTGCCAGAACCAGATGATCCGTGACGATCTGGCACCCGTGAAGGCCGGCGCGGCCGGCTCTATCGTGGCCGACTGGGCGCAACTGCTGCAGGACCGCTACCCGGCCACGACAGTATTTGAGATCAAGGGTATGGGTAAGATCGGCACCGCCCTGGCGAAGGAACTTCGGAGCCTAGGATATGGCGTCGCAGATACCCAGGATCAACCGACCACAGAAAGCGTGCCTATTGAGGTACGCAGCGACAAGCTCGGCAGCAAGGGGATACTGGTCTCCCTCATCATCAAGGATCAGATTATTTCCCGGTCCTATACGGTATCTGAATCCGAAGCGGCGGCAGACAGCGCCTTTAGTGAGCTGGCAGCAGGAGGGAAACTGTGAAATCAACGGAAGAGACACCAGAAGGAATTGCCCTGTCGGGCACCCCGACAGGCATCCGGCGCTTAAACAAAATCCCCCTGCTGATCATTGGGGCGGCTGGAATCCTGATCGTGACCGTGGTCGCTTATGCGTTACATCAGCGATCCCAGCCGGTCACACTGGAATCTGTCCAGGAGGATACCAGGCGGGAAGCCGATGAGACCTCTGTCAGAGCACTGACAGAAGGCCACCATGGGGCCTACATAGAGGAAACCACTGCGGAAATAGCGCCTCAACGGCAAAGGCCGGCAAAAACGCCTAAGCCCAACTCGCCCGCCAATCCGGCACAGACGGCTGCAACAGCCCCCTATGCCCCAAGGCCCGTTGCCGCGCCAATCCGGCGCAGCGCCGTCGAGGATGCCAAAGAGCGCCAAGAGGCCAAACGCTTGCAGATGCTCTATGGCGCAATGGAAGCGCCTATTGGTGTCGATTTCAATCAAAAGGGTGAGGCGCAGGCCACCCCTATCACTCTCACACAACCACCGCGAGATAACCGCTCTCAGCTCCTGGGAGAAGCCATCAGGAATGCGCTAGGCAACCAACAGCAAGAGACCGACCCCAACGGCCAGGCCGATAAGACGGCATTTTTGCAAGGCAGGCAGGAACGGACCCCTGTCATCTATGGCCGGGATAGGCCGGTAACACCCTGGGAGATCCGCAGCGGTACGGTGATACCGGGAGTCTTGATTACCGGCATCAATTCCGACCTGCCAGGTAACATCAAGGGCCAGGTGTCGCAGAACGTCTATGACACGGCCACCGGTAAATATCTGCTGATCCCTCAAGGCACCCAGCTTGTCGGCACCTATGACAGCCGCGTTACTTACGGACAGAACCGGGCTCTGGTCGTGTGGACCCGGCTTGTATATCCGGACGGCTCTGCGCTGGAGCTCGGCAACATGGGCGGAACAGACATGGCCGGATATGCTGGATTCGAAGACCAGGTAGATAACCACTATTTCCGAATATTCGGCTCTGCACTGCTGATGTCGGTAATCTCGGCCGGGTACGCCATCGCTACGGATGATGATTCACAAAGCGACAACGAACAGAGCGCCCAGCAGGAAATAGCCCGCGAAATGTCACAGACCAGCGACCGCATTCTCAGGAAGAACCTGAACCTGCAGCCAACTATCAAGATTCGACCTGGCTACAAGTTCAATGTGTTTGTGAACAAGGATATGAGATTCAGAGAACCGTACCCGGCACAAGGGTAAGTAAGGAAGCGCCTGACGGAATGGAAGCCGCTCGCCCTGGGTCTAGCGGCTGCGACACCTGCCCAGTGGTGTGACTGCCGGGAGAGTCCGGCCTCGTTTTAACAAGCATAAGGAAGAAAAATATATGTCAAACTGGACGACTATCGAAGCCTGCGCACTGCTCTCCCCTTGCGCATCACTCATGCCAATACCAGCCGCAATACTGTGGGTCGCCGCACTGACGATCTTGATGTACTGGGGCAGCAAGCTGCATCCAATATTTGCGGATAAAGAGAAGAAGGATTAAAAGGCCGAAACCCCGCCTTTTACCCGGCCATCTGGCCGGGTTTTTTAGTACACGAGACAGTCGATCTTACATGTTATTCGAGAAACCTCATTCCATGGCCATAGAACGCGCAATGTCGAGTGCGTCTTCCAGGGTGCCCACCATAGATAAACAGGTAGACCGGTCCCAAGCGCCACCATCCAGGCAACGGACATCATAACGAACACCCGTAGGCCATGACTCAAACCACTGGATACGTCTAGCTTCCTGATCGGCATCGAATTCTTCACGGCTTTTTGGGATAAAGTCACCCAGACCAGGACGCGACACACGATTAATATAATCAGAATAGGACTCGACCATATCAGCCCATGAATATGACCGAATGAAGGGACGCCCCCACCAGTCATCGACCTCCTGGGGATCCCGATCATCATTAGGCGTGCTGTCAAACCCATCTCGCAAGCGAGGATTGAACGGCACCCCCTGAATCATCGGCTGGTTCTCCGGTCGATGGCAGTCCTCATAATCGTGCAAGACAACTCTCTCACCACAATAGTCGATGACGCGTAGCTCCTCGCCTTCTTCTTCGGTATCGAACAGTTGTTTGACCGGGGCCGTGAATTTCACTTCCAGGCCCACGGAACTCGGCGTACCGTCCGTGTGGTAATAATCAGTAAACTCAATCGCAGCGTAGTCGAGATAGAATCCGTCCTCTCCCACCATATCAACATTGAAGGGTAGGGAACGATCAGCAACCCTCATAAGACGATCAATCACATCCTGAACCGAAGGCTTCTCAAAAACATCGGAACTCTTAGTAACTTTTTCCATGTGCAAATCCCAAAATTGATTATTGGTGGTACGGACGCCCGTTAATCAGACTCCAAGCGGTTGCGGTTCGCTATTTCCACGTAGGTATCCAAGCGAGTTTCCAACCGAATAACCCGCCCGTCGATGCCCTCTACTTTCTCCTGCAGCTTCATATTGGCTGCATTCAGCCGCTCTACGGAATCAGTGAGTTTTACCGTGTCTTTCAATATCGACATGAATTCCTTTCCAAGGCCCATTAGCTTTGCTCTCCCAGTTTTTCGATCAGCGCGTTGCAACGCTCGGTGGTTTCGTCAGTGAGGGTGATAGCCCGGCTCAAGCTCTCCTTAGCTAGGGCCAGCAGTTCAGCGGCACCAGGCTCATCGGCCAGCAGTTTGTCGAAGGTTTGTTCCAGTGTGCGTTCGTGTAATTGAATCACCACGCGCCCATCGTCCACCTGTATATCCACCTCGCTATCACTATTAAACCCGGCAGCGGCCAGCACCTTTGCCGGCAAGCGGATCGCCGAGCTGTTGCCCCATTTCTGTATTTTGCCCTGTGCTTCCATGGATTCCCCCTATAAGGTATCTACATATGTAGATACTATAATACCCACACCAATGTGTCAACATATGTATCTACATTAGAATAAAGATAACTGCGATAAACCGTCAGAGGGCGAGGCAGTAACGGCCTCAGCAACCGCCTTCTTGATAGCCGGATGGTCCGCCGGCGTCGGCTGCTCCGGAAGATCGCGCCGGGAATAATGGCAAACAGTCTGCCAGGCGGCAGGATCACCCAGGGTGTTGCCCTGGTAGGAAACCAACTCGCCAAGGCCGAGCTGATTTACATACAACGAGGAAAGCACCTGTACCGGGTACATACGGGCACAACGATGATCGATATCTATCCCGGTGACAGAGACCCAGGCTAACGCCTCCGGGCCATGTGTAGCGGTGATATGATCCAGAGCAGCCAGCAGCATCCCTCCAGCGCCCACGGCGGGATCACTGATCCGGATCAGCCGCGCCTGGTCTTTATCAAACCTGAGTCCCTGCATGTTCATCTGGGCAATCATTCTGCACAGCTCGGTCGGGGTGAAGAATTGGCCGGAGCCTTTCTGTTGGTAACGGCTCACCAGTTCCATGTGAACCGGACCAAGAAGATCAGCAAAGGGGGCCTCTCTGATCACTTCCTGGGCATACAGCCCGGACAGGTTGAAAAGCACCTCTCTCACCGCCTCGGTGGGGATCTCCGTTAACCGGATACCGAATCCGGCCAGCACATCATCCAGCATGAGATCGAACCACTGTTCTGCTCTCAAGCCCTCCTTGCCATGCAAGGAAATCAATTCATTCGTAAGTTTATTCATCTAGTCACCTCTTCAAGGCATGGCCAAGGTTGGCCGGGGTTAAGGGTTTTGCTGTTTTAAGCATTGAGCGCTTGCGCTCCTGACCCACTGGCGAAGTGCGGGGGTAGAGAGTGCAAGGGGAGGGGGATCACCCGGCCTGCACAAATGGAGCGAAGCGGAATGCGGAAGGTTGGGGAGACCCCTTGCGCGAGCGAGGGGCGGAGCCCCTTATCAGAAGCCCGATCAGTTGGGAGCCCTGGCGAGCATCTGTGAGGGCGTTAGAAAAGAAGGGAAACCGATAGTCCCGATCAGGGTCTATCGGGCAATACCGAACACCTGGCCGGGCCGGGAGACCGCGACCGTTTATGCGTAATTAAGCGAACCTTACACCTCACGATTCCGAGTGAGCGAGGTATTACCTTGTATCCCATGCTTGCATGACCAAGTGACGCTTTTCATAGCCGATAGCTTGTAGATAGATTTCCGTGGTCTTCGTGTCACTATGCCCCATCAGATCCCGTAACACATTCAACGGCAGCGGAGTAGGGCCTGAGAGCATGGCGATCCCGAACCCGTGGCGCAGGCCCTTGGCTGTCGCCTGGGGTCCGGAGATTCGTGCACGGGCCATCACCCGTTTGACCATGCGCCAGGCGGTTGATCGGCTCATGGTCCAAAGGAGATCATCCAATCCCTTGCCCGACTGATAGCGCCGGCGCAGATCAAACACCAGGTCGATCTGATCCAAGAGGAACGCCGGGACCGGCACCGCACGAAACTGAGGCCGTTTCTCGCGGCCTTGGGCATCCCTGAGTCGCTTCTTCAGTGATCGGAAGACTATCTCCCCAGTATCCACATGTACACGCCTGGTAGTCAGTTCCAGGGCCTCGGAGGGTCGGCAGCCGGTGTAGTGGAGCACATGACAGAAGATCCGATCTTCCCGGTTCTCCTGGGCTGCGGCTTCGAGGAAGCGGCCACGCTCATCGGCTGTGAGATACAGTCGATGGCCACATTCATCAAACAGGCGCATTTCGGGGGCAATATCGAGGCTGGAAGACATGAAACAGTACCTATGTGTTTTGTTTCATTCTACCCATAAAAAAAGCCTGATCAAGGGTCGGATCAGGCATTATTGGGGGTTAGCAGGGGCCGGATTGAAACACTATTACCTATAGTGTTTCAGATTAGTCACAAACATTTAGACTTATCGATTAACTCGCAAAATCCGAGGCCTTGTCCTCTGGGGGCCAGTTAACTTAGTCTGCAGTTCATGGACTATTTCTGATGGCTCGGGGGGAGAACCCTCGCGTAGTGAATTTTGGACCTCATCCCATTCTGAATAGACAATCATGGGCTCTTGAATGGTGTAGTTAGAACCGGTTTTCTTTAAAGGATATGAAAGCCAGGTTAATTCGCTATTTGCTTGGGTTGTAGAAGAAAAAGAGGGCAGTGAACGAAAAAATTGTGTATCCACAACAACAAAAAACTTCTTCCCCCAGCGCCTAAAGACAGGCACCTTTAATTGGAGCTGAGGTATAAGGCGCTTCTGTGCGGATGATCGGAAATCAGGCCGCCGATCAGAGCTTTCTATATCTAGTGCCCCATGCGCAAGAAAATAATTCATGGCTGTCCTGATTTCCCTACCAGAAAAATAAACCGCCTGCACCTCTACTGCGGCAAAATCTGTGATTTCACCAGACTCAACACGCCCGAGAATATAGTCTACCTTACCAATCTTCCGGTCCCTTCCCCCCTCTTGATCAGAAGGAATCTTTAATATCCGTACTTCTGGGAATACACCAAACGAGGCATCAGGGCCAAAGGAAAGACGGGCAGCGTCGGTAAAAATGCGATCTGATTCCAGAAAACGAAAAGGGCAAAGAGAAGCAGCCTCTACCCCATCAGATAAGCTGCATATTCCTATCGGATCTGTCGTGCTAGATTTTGTACAAGCTGAGCCCCGAAATCGGCAGTTTTTATGCCTGCGATCTGATTGAGCGTCGTCCGTAAGGTCTTCTACACCATGTCCAAATACTTCAGAAATCAGCATTCACATCCCTTATTATTAGTTATCCAGATGCTGATCTAAGCATAGATTGACTAGAATATTCCACTTCAGACATTAAAGAGAGTATCGACTTTGCAACAGTTCGTCCAAGGATAGGAGGCACTGCATTACCTACCTGAACATATTGATCGGTTCTTGAGCCAGAAAACAAGTATGTATCTGGAAAAGATTGAAGTCTTGCAGCCTCTCGTACGGTTAGAGCACGATCCTGAGTAGGATGAAAGAAGGCCCCCCAATGGGGATCACACTTCGTCAATATGGTACTGGCAAGCCCTTTTGGCATCAAACGACCGTATCTCTTAGTGTGATCGCTTCGTCGCGCACGCTTCATACCTTCTGGTAAGAGTTCATACGGAATATCTCGCCAACTACCACCCTGAGGAATATGCTTTAAGCGAGCAAGATTGACACTACCCAGTCTAGGAGCAGAATGATTGTAAACTAGGGTTTGATTGCCCCGTAGCTCTTTTTGATATGAATTGGTGGCATCTGCACCATATGGCCCAGGGGGAGGATTCTCACCGTTCTTCACGACTGGTAAATCACCTATCGCATCCCACACCGTAGTATATGGTCGAAGTCCCGGCCCGTGAGTAGGGGACGGCCAGGGTATGGGAAGGCCTAATCTATTCCCAATAAACAAAACCCGCCTCCGCTCTTGAGGAATTCCATACTCTTCCGCTTTGAGTACCCTCATTTCAGTATGGTAACCAAGCGACCGCAGTTTTGTGGTTATCTCCGCTACAGCGTCTCCGCCTCCGGCAGACATAATGCCGGTTACATTTTCCATAACAACCCATTTCGGTTGTAAGCCTCTCACAATGCGCAGGTAGTCTCTAAAAAGGCTACTCCTTTGATCGTGCAACCCACGTTTATGGTTATAAACACTGAACGCCTGACAGGGTGGACCACCTACCAAGCAATCCAGATCACCTTTTTTCAATCCTGTTTCACGGAGTAGACGTGGTGCGGTAACACGATTAATGGGGCCAGGTATAAATACTGCGTTAGGATGGGTACGCTGGAAAGTCTCCCCAGCAAAAACATCCATATCGTTACCCGCGAGTATTTTAAATCCTGCCTGCTGGAAGCCCTCTGATAGACCTCCTGCGCCACAAAATAAATCTATTGCCGTTGGTTGGTTGTGATTTTTATCCATGCTTCCGTTCTCGCATGCCATTACTGAATAGGTCGC